>NZ_JBQGPT010000002.1:0-10753 GCF_052073645.1 Desulfothermobacter acidiphilus
ACTACTAGTGCTATTCGTTATATTTCTGTTCGCTATTGTGTCTCACGTTTTTTCTGGTCCCGTTCCGAGTACCGACCCAACTTCGGTGATGCGAGACGATACTATCTTTGGACTTGTTCTCTCGGCATGTTTCTTTTACAGGGCTACTATTGCTTTTCGGGCAGTGCTGAATTCTCCATCCTCCTCAAAAGGAAAAGCGCTGGAGCAGCAAGAAACAGAAAAACAAAAAGAAGCGCCTCCCGCCGAGTAGAGGTGGGCGCTTGCTTTCCGAGGTCGAGGGGAGGGGAGTTCTGCGGAAAAGCTTCGGGTTGCAGAGTAAGGAGATTGTGAGCGAGGGAAGTAGAGTTTTCTAGTTCTACCACTTCGGCTCCATAAGTTGGATCGATGGGAGAAGCTGTATACGCGGCGGGCGCTGCTGGTCTCATCGATGCACCTCTAGCAGCTGAGGCTGGCGGAGCATTGGCCTTTGGAGTTGGTCTCTACTCCCTTTACTGCTTTGGGACGGGCTTTTACCAGGGATGGGAGGAATACGGGGTGAACCCTGCCGGTTAAGATCATGAACTTAGGGGGCTGGAGGTTGTGAAGAAAGGCTCTGCTCTCCCTCTCATTTATACCGGGGTGTTGGCTGCCTCTGCGCTGCTGGGAGTTGCCCTGGGGGAGCTCGTTTCGCACGGCGACCTGCGCCGGGATCTCAGCTCGGTAATTGATCTACCCAAGGAGGCCGGGGCTTGGTTTAAGCTGATGGTGCTTTTTATAGCCTGCGTTGGGGCCTTTGCTGTCTTCTTGGATAAGAAGGAGCTTATCAGCAAACCAAAGATCAACCCCAAAACAATGTTTGATCTGTATCGGCATGTTCGTTTGTTCCCACTTTTTATTCGCGCCTTACTGTTTTGCTTTCCTTTTATGTTGATATCAGGTATATTAGGAGGTTTGCCTGTTAAAGTTGTTGCTTATTTTCTACTTCTTGCTTTTCCTTTGGTTACGATGTGTATAGTCTTTTTTTGTGCTACTGTATATACATACTACGATTATTCCGCACGGTTTACTCGAACGATACCGAAGTTGGTGCTAACAGGTATTTTAACCACGGGTATGGTGCTCGTCCTTGGAGTTATAGTTTTTGGTCCTGCACCTTTTTTAGTAAAAACGATCCCATATCGTGTGCTTGCGAGGCTTTTTGCTTTGGAGCGGGAGGGTTGGCGTATTTCCTCTATGGTTCCAGGGTCTTCTTCAGAATCATAAAAGAGGAACTAGGCAGGGCGGAGGCTGGAGAAGGGAAAGAAGCGTCTCCTTCCGCCGGGTAGAGGGAGCAAAATAATGCGCAAACAAGGAAGGGATTTTTATGGTGAGCAGCGCGGAAGTCACAATTCAAATCTTAACTAGGTTCCTCTTTGTGAGTGTGGGATTACTTCTTTTTATTTTTCGCCACACAAAATTGATAGTGGCTCTTTCGCCCCTTATCATAGGCCAAGGACTATTTCTTGCTTTATTAACTGTTATGTTACCTAAGCCTGAAGCCTGGCGTGCAGGACTAGTTCTGTTACTTACTCAAAATGCTGTTGTTTCTCTCTGCGTAGGCATTGACTTCTTAGTCTATAGGCAACGGGAAGCTTTGGATAGTGCTGCTAGGAAATATTTTAAAACTATTGGTTTTCTTTTTCTTATTTTCTCTGTTCCCCCAGTATGGCTACTTGCTTTATATCTAGGCCGCATTGCAAGCAGGTAGGTTTTGATGCGATGTCTATGAGCTGATTATTCTGGCAGTGAGAATATCCTCTCTCTACTTTTCACCTGTTTTTGCTCGGCAGAAGCATGTTTTAATTCGCGAAATACTTCTTTTACGAACCTACACCCCGCAGGCAGGACGCAAAACTGCAAGCCTAAGGCCCTCGAATCGCAGGCTCTCAGTTCGCGAAAGGAAGCCTGCGTGTTAAAGCTTAAATTTTGGGGTGGTGTTTGTGGGGTTAAGGCTACGGCTGGCCGAGAAAGCAAAGCAACTGGAGATCAAAATCGCGCTGGATGAAATGCGGCGGCGGGGGGAAGGAGCCGGGCTCACTGAGGAAGACGTGTTGAGGGAGATAGAGTTTCAAAGGCTAAGCGAAAGAGGGAGGTGCAAGGAACGGCAATGAGCGACTGGCTTTCCGGCTTCGAGGTCTCTTGCCTCCATCGCGGCCTTTCTTCCTCAAGCGTCAAAGCCTACTTGGGGGTCGTTAGGCGCTTCGTGGCTTGGTGGGAGGAGAGCAGCGGGGAGGCCTTCGATCCCCGGGCGGTCACGTCTCTGGACGTGGCCGACTACCGCCGGTACCTCCAGGGCCGTGGCCTAAAGCCCGCTACGGTCAACTTCAACCTGGAGGCGATAAAGAGCTTCTTCCGGTGGCTGAAAGAAGAGCAGGCTTTGCCCGACAACCCGGCCGAGGGGGTAAAGAAGGTGCCTGAAGCGAGGCCCTCACCCAGGTGGCTCACCAGGAGGGAGGTCGGGCTTTTAGCTCGTGCCGTGCAGAGGTACGGGACGGCTAAAGACAAGGCCCTCTTTGCCCTGCTCCTGCACGCGGGCTTAAGGGTCTCCGAGACGGTCTCTTTAAGGCTTGAGGACGTGGTGATCCGGGAGAGGTCGGGCTTCGTGCGGGTGGGGTACGGCAAGGGCGGTAAGTACCGGGAAGTGCCCTTAAACAGCACGGTGAGGCGCATCCTTAAGGAGTACCTGGCGGAGCTCCCTCCTCAAGAAGGCGAGTGGCTCTTTCCCGGTAGAAGGGGCCCTATGACTCCCAGGGCCGTGCAGAAGAGGCTCAAGCTTTTCGGGCGCATAGCGGGGGTGGAGGTTACCCCGCACAAGCTCCGGCACACCTTCTGCAAGTGGCTGGTCGATGCCGGGGAGAGCTTAGACAAAGTGGCGCTTCTGGCGGGGCACGCCAGGCTCGACACCACGGCGGTCTACACCAGGCCCGGCAGGACGGACCTGGAAAGGGCCGTAGAGAAGCTCAGCTGGGAGTGATCGTGGCACAATCGGAGCACGATAGTGTTATAATGAGGCGTGAGAGGCCTGATGATGGAAGGGGAAAGCTATGCGCTTTGTTACGGTGCGCGATCTGCGGTTGCGTGGAAAAGAAATCTGGGAGGCCCTTCGCGCAGGAGAAGAAGCGGTTCTCACCTGCAATGGCCGCCCGGTAGCGCTTCTGGTCGGCATAGAGGAGGGTCGTCTGGAAGAGACCCTTCGCCTGGTGCGGAGGGCTCGGGCTCAGGCGGCCGTTTCTTGTATGCGCGAGCGTGCCAGAGAGCTGGGGCTGGATAGATTGCGGGAAGAGGATATCGCGGCTGAGGTTCAAGCAGTTAGGCGCGGGCGGCGGTCATGAAGGTAGTTCTCGATACCAACGTGCTTGTTTCGGCGCTTCTCACACCGCACGGTCCCGCGGCACGTGTCTTGGATGCGGTTCTTGCCGGGCGACTTCTTTTGCTGTTTGACGATCGTATCCTGCGGGAATACAGAGAGGTGTTGCACAGGGAGCGCTTTGGGTTCGCTCCGGAAGATGTAAGAGCGCTTCTGGAATTTATCCGTTCGGAGGGGCAGGAAGTTTCTGCCCCGCCCCTCGGAATCGTGTTGCTGGATCCTGACGATTTGATGTTTGTGGAAGTTGCTGTAGCCGGCAAAGCCGATGCCATCGTTACAGGCAACAGAAGGCACTTTCCGGAAGGTAGCTATGGCGGGATTCCCGTCATGTCGCCGGCAGAGATGCTGTTAGTGCTTCAGTCAGAGCTGTGATCGCTCATCATAAGACCCCACCCCTGGACACCGATGTCCAGGGTGGACACCGTGTCCAGGGGTGCCGGGGAGGGTGGACACTGAGTATGGACAGTGACCAGGGCCTCCCTTTAAAGGAGGCGGCCCAAGCGTTTGGGGTTTCGGAGAAGACCTTACGGCGCTGGATCAGGGCTGGCAGGATCCCTGCTCGGCTCGTCGATGGCCCCTATGGCCAGGAGTATCGCATCCCGAAGGAGGTTGTGAACACTGCTCAGCAAGTCGTAGAGGTGGTCAAGGTGGAGAGGCCTGCCGACCCTGGACAGTTGGCCATGGCCGTGTCCAGTGCCCTGTCCAGGGTGCTTGAGGAGCGCAACCGGCGCTTTGCGGAGGAGTTGACGGAAATCCGGCAGCAGTTGGCCGAGCTCCTGGAGATGCAGAGGAAGGCTGCCGAGCGGGAAGAAGAGCGCATCCGGCGACTGGAAGAGGTGTTGTCGGAGCTCCGTTCACGCAAAAGAAGGCCCTGGTGGAAGTTCTGGGGGCGCTGATTCGAGGTTCCCGGGCGACGTACCGGTTTGTCCGGAGGCAGGATTTGCAGGCTTCTTGGTAGAATTTTGGTTCCGGGTTCTGGGACCGGGGTAAAGAAAAACGAGAAACTCGGTCCGGACCGTTTCGTGATTTGGGTTTGGGCGGCGAAGCGGTCCGACCGAGCCCACCGGAACACCACGCAAGTAAAGCATACCACCGGTGGGCCGGTCAAATCAAGCCGCAGCCGCCGGTGGAATGGGTGAAAAAGCAAGTTAGCTCTGCAAAAACTCCTCCCAGCTCGGCCGTTTGCGCGGAAAACGGCTCCCGCCTCATCCTCTCTCCTTCCGAGCACGCCCAATTGCTTCACGGTCAGGACAAGGCTCGCGGCTACGTGTTCGTGGCCTATGTGGAGGGTGGCAGGTGGCGCGAGCAGGCGGTGAAGATCGCCGACATCCCTTCTGTGGTCGAGGAGTTCGCGGGCAGGGCGGACGTTTACCTCACCCAGAACCGCTTTTACGGTCGCAAGAGGCGCATAGTCTGGCTGGGGCAGCTTGGAGCCAACTTCGTGGACCTCGACTACCACAAGACGGAGTACGCCGGCCACAACCCTTATACCGTCCTGGGGAGGGCTCTTGACATCCTGATGGAGAGGCAAATCCCGCCTCCCACCTTCGTTGTCTTCTCGGGGAGGGGCCTGCAGCTCGTCTGGTTGCACACACCCGTACCCAGGGAGGCTTTGCCGCGCTGGAACGCGGTGCAGGCCGAGCTCTGTCAGGCTTTAGAGGAGCTCGGTGCGGACTACGCGGCCCGCGACGCCACCCGGGTTTTGAGGCTGGTGGATACCATCAACAGCCGCTGTGGCAAGCGCGTGTTCGGGGAGATAATCTCCGGCCACATCTGGTCCTTTGACCAGTTAGCTGACGAGGTTTTGCCCCTGACCCGAGCGGAGGTACACGACCTCAGGATCCGCCGCGCGCTTAAAGGCAAGAGGGTGGTGGTACCGCCCAGAGACTTCAGCGCCGCCACCCTGTGGGAGGCCAGGCTTTCCGACCTCATGAAGCTTCTGGAGCTGAGGGGACAGAAGCAGCTCCCGCCCGGGCAGAGGGATTGCTGGCTCTTCCTTGCGGGCGTGGCCATGTCCTGGCTGGCGGTCTCCTTTGAGTCTTACTACCGGGAGCTCGTCACCCTGGCCCAGCTCGTGGGTAGTTGGACGGAAAGGGAGTCGAGGCAGCGCTTCCACGCGCTTTACAAGCGCTTGAGGATGTACTTTGCCGGGCAGAAGGTCGAGTACAACGGGATACTCGTAGACCCCCGGTACCGGTTCCGGAACGAGACCATAATCGAGTGGCTGAAGATAACGCCCGAGGAGCAGAGGCAGCTCAGCAGCATATGGTCGGAGGAGGTGAGGCGGGAAAAGGACCGCCAGCGGTTTGAGGAGGCCCGCAGGGAGGCGGGGATGGTGCCGAGGGAGGAGTACCTTGCCCGGGCTGAGGAGAGGAGGATGGAGGCTCTCAGATTGCGGCAAGCAGGGCTTACCTATCGGGAGATCGCCGAGCGGATGGGGATCACGGTTTCGGCGGTTAACTGGTTGTTGAATGGGCATAAGTGGCAGAAATAGAACAGAACTGTTTGCTGGGGTCTGCTCGGTTGTATGGTGGCGGAAGCCGCCGAAGGCTAGGATGGGTGGGAGAAAAGTAAGAGGTTCCGGGGCTTTTTTGAGAAAGAGTGGCATGGTGAGGAGGATGGTGCTGGGCTGTCTCCCCGAGCTCTGCTCGGGCTTTTTTGGTTCTTTGCGGGGAGGTTTTCCTCTTAGGCTGGGAGAAGGTTTTTGTGGGCTTTGAGCTTCTGGTTTTTTGGGGGGATTGGGTTTGGCGAAGAAGGCAAAGAGGCATCCTTACGAGCCGAGTTATTGGGACGCAGATGTTCTGAGAGAAGCGAAGTATTTTGAGGTGGTGCTGGAGAGCGGGGAGAAGTTTAAGGCCAAGCTTCTGGGGATAAACGACTACAATTTGCTGCTGGAGACGGAAGAGGCCCGGATCTTCTTGCCCAAGCACAGCATCAGGTACATCGTGCTGGAGAGGTTCGTCGAGGAGGAAGGGGGTGAGGCTTAGCCGGCCTGCTGGAAAAATCTCCGGCCCTAGAAGGCGGCTTTTTGAGACGGGGGATTAAAAGATATATCCCCCCTCGGGAAAGGGGTCTTGTAGGGCCTCAGAATGAGCATGGAGGGCCTTCTGGAAGAAGGGATTGGTCCTTTCGGTTCTTCTCAAAGGGGAGCTGGACATGAACGGCTTCGCCTGGGCACTACTGGGCGCCTCCAGTTAGCCGTGACGCCAGGACTGTTCGCAGAAACTGTTTAGCCTGGCGCTTTTATAAGGCGCGCGTAAACTGTGTACACAGACAGACAGTTTGCCGGTTGGCGATTTCGACCGATGCTAGAGGCTTTCCGGTAACGAAAGTATTGGGGGATCTGGGGGGTGCGGGGGGTACGCCGCTGCGGCCGGGAGAATACGGGGGAGGGGTACGGGCACGGCGCTGTTTCATACCGGCGGTGGCGTTGCGGAATACTCCTGGGTGCTTCTGCCGCAAGGCTTTTCCCCGTGTGCGGGTACGCCGATTAAAAAGCCCTTGTAAGGGCTTATAGAGAGAGTATGGCGTCTCGTGCGTCTGACGTCCTGCGTGGAGCGATACTCCCGGAGGGTATGGGTCTGCCGCGCCGCTTTGGAGTGGTTGCGCCTGCAATGACTACCGGGATATACTGGTGTCGAGGTTTTGAGGTGCTTGCCCTGCTGCCAGGCAGGGAACGACAGAGATTGCCCGCGCACAAGCGTGGGCCAGGAGAGTCATGAAGCCGCCGCTTCTTGCGGCGGACGCCCGTAACACGGGTAGGGGGGTCTCCGGAGCTCCTGCCAGGGAGCTCCCTGTGAAGAGGGTCTGTTTGGAGCAAGGCAAGATCCCGTCCGCCAGGACGGAGGAGGACAGGAGGTTTGGCCGGCCGCCAGGCCGGTAAGAAAGGGTCCTGCCCTGGACTTTTCCCAGGGAAAGAACGCGATCTGAAGTGGGAGAGCGAGAGGTATAAGCGTGCTGCAGGTGATCGTGTGCCCGCAGTGTGCGAGGTGTGAAGAATCATGTCTGACAGGCGGGGCAATTGTTTCTCGCTTGTCGGAAGTGGGAAGGACTTGGTCGGGGGAACTCCCCGACATAGGAGGGAGGGTTTTGCCATGCGGAGGGCGGCGTACCGGCCCGGACGGGTACGTGCTTTGGCTTTAACTGCGTGCTCTTTGAAAACGGAAACGGCGTGAACGAAACAGGATATGCCGGGAAGGCCAGGCGAAGCAAGGCTTTGAGGCTTTCCCGGACAGGGGGTCTTTTTTTGTGCCTTCAGCCGGCCAGTCCTGTTTGAAGGAGGTGGTGAGGTGGCGAAGAAGCCTAGTCTCTTTCATCTTTTCCGCCTGAGGGCAGAGAGCCTCTTGAGGGTGGGCGAGAAGAGGCACAGGGTAAAGAAGGAAGCGGCGGAGGAGGCCTGCAGGTGGTGGCTCACTGGAGAGGAAAGGGTGGAGCTTATAAGACGTGCGACCCTTTGCGGGGGGATCTTCAGCTTCCGCACCTTCAAGGTCTGCCTACAGGTGGCGGGTGTCTTTTGCAGGTGGCTGAAGGAACACCATCCAGACGAAGTTAAGGAGGCCCGCAAGAAGGGAGACATCGAAGTGGTGAGGCCTTATGTGGCGGAGTTTCTCGTCTACCGGCGCGACGTGGTGGGCTGCTCTCCTTACACGCTCAAGAAGGAGCGCAGCCTGCTGAGGAAGCTTTTCCTTGACCCGGAGCTGGCTTCGGAGATAAAGCTCCCCTCAAGGAGTCTCCGGGACCGCAGGCCGCTTAAGGAAGCAGAGGTACCTGAAAGGTACCGGGCTATGGTGGACTTTGCTAGGGCCACCGGCTTGAGGCGCATGGAGCTCCGGCAGGTGCGGGTGGAGGACGTTCAGGAGAAGGACGGTTGCCTGCAGGTGTACGTGCGCAGGGGCAAGGGTGGAAAGTGGCGGTGGGTCCGCGTCCGGCGGGACATGGAGGAGCGTGTCCGCGAGATAGTGGCCGAGGCCAAAGAGCAGGGAAAGGAGAAGCTCTTTCCCCGGATCCCGGGGTGGCTGGGGGTGAAGGTCTACCGGCGCGAGTACGCCCGGGTTCGCCTGAAGGAAGAGATACAACGCCTGAAAGCCGAGAACCCGGAGCTGTCGGGAAGAGAACTTAAGAGGCAAGCTAAGCTTGAGGTGAGCCGGGATCTGGGCCACAACCGCGCCGATGTTGTGAGCTGCTACCTGCTCTGAGACAAAGCGTGCCGGAGAGCATGTCGTGCAGGGCCCGCTTCTGGGGCATAACGCCGGCCAGGAAAAAGCCGGCCAGCAGAGGAAGGGCCGACACGAGTCTGCCCCAGAACCTGAGGGTGGCCCGGCCGAGGCCAATTCTTTTCCCTTCAAGATCGGTAACGATTATGCCTAGAGCTAGCTTTCCCGGCGTGGCCTGGAGACCGGAGCTTTCGAACAAAGTGAAGTAGGGCCAGCCCAGCAGCAGATAGACGAGGAGGGAGTACTCGAAAAAGAACATTGCTAGCACGGTAGAGGGACTGACAGTGCGGGGGTTGACGCCTAAAGAAGCGCAGATGGCTGCTCCGGCGTGACCGCAGAAGTATCCCAGGCGCGCGGCGAAGGGACTGGCTAGGATGCCGAACACGAAAACGAGCAGCATGTAGTCGATGGCGAAGGCCGCAAACCTCCTCCAGAACCCCGCATATACCTGCTCCATAGAACCTTTTCCGCCCCTTTCTGCCTGCTTTTCTTGAAAAGGATTTCTTCGCCGGTTACTTCCTAACCTTTCGCTCTTCATAAAGAATGGTGTTTAATTTCTCGTCCGGGTTTCTGCCCTAAAGTCGAGGGAAAAAGTTCCGAAGAAGTTAAAGGGCAAACATTCCTGATTTAGCAGCTAAGGGAGAGTAGCTATGCGTCTTTACTTTCCAGGGGCGAAGGAAGAGACGCTGGAGGTTTCGTGGGGGAATAAGAAACGAAAGGTGCGCTTGGAGCCGCCGGATGGGGTTCTGGATCTTGCCCTTATCGGGGTGCCCTACAGGGTGCCTTTCACCGTGAGCAAGGAAGACAAGGAGCTTTTTACCACAAGCCAGGAAGAACTCCGGCACTTGGAAAACAGCGTGAGGCTTGTAAAGGCCACCCTTTGCCTCGGCGTTCATAACGAGGGAACCAAGCTTATTCCTGTGGCTCCCGTCACAACTCTTTCCCTTCCGGATAATGACAGGTTGATTCTCTTTGCCGAGCTGGCGGGCGTGGACTATCGGCTCCCGTTGTTTATTTCCTGGTGGTATCAGGGGGAAGCGCAGTTCGGAATCGTGGCCAGAGTGCCTCCTCTGCCTTCCGAAGTGGGGGGGAAGAGGGTTCTGCGGAGCTGCGCTTTTGGCTTCCGCGTTCCACCTGACTTGCCTGTGGGTAGGTGGGAGCTGAGGGTAGACCTTCTTACCGGCAGGAAGCTGTGCTGGCGAGGCTTCAGGTTACAGAGAAAGGAAATTATGAACGAGAGGGGCAGGGCCTTTCTTCACATCACCACTACCATTTCTGTTCCGAGAGGAGGTAGAATTTTAGATGAGCTGGGCTAGGATAGAATACGCGGCTTCAGAGGCTTTTAAAGCGATGTATAGTGATTGGTACTCTCCACTTGAAGATGTTGGTGCTAGCCACGGAGCTGCGTTGAAAGAAGCTGGCGAGGCAGGGCTCGTGCCTCGTAATGTTGGTAGGGCAGGGGGTGCGGTGGCATTTGCTTGTGCTGCGCACACACTTTACAGCGGTGCTAGAACATTCTGTGAGGCTTACGAGTGGTACGAGGTAAACCCGTATGAGCTCTTGTCGAAGCCAGACCTACAAGGACCCGATTGGTCCCAGTCAGATTGGGTGAGCTTCTACCAAAATGAAATAGACTAATCATGTGAGGTGATTATATGAAGAAAGGTCCTGTTCCTTCTATTTTTTATGTCGGAATTGCCTTTTTTGCTTCTGTTGCTGCTGGTTTGTTAATAGGGCTGGTTGTGCTGCCGTGGTGGACCAGCGCTGTCTATCAGTCTCCCTATTGGTATGATTTTTTAAGAATCGTCGCCTTCCGATGGCAGAAATTGATGTATGTTTTTATAGGGTTATACGCTTTGATTGCCGATAGATTGGGTGGCCGCGAATTGCCTCCCAGTTTTGGAGATTCCCTTAAAACGGTTCTAGACTTATTTTCCCACATAGGCCTCTCCAGGTGCATCGTGTGGACGCTCGGCTTAGCATTACCCACCATCTTTTTGTCCGGGTTTCTTGGCGGGATAGACATGTCGGTGGTAGTATTTTTCTTTTTCATGGTAGCTATTCCATTTTCTGCTTTCACTGCTTTCGAGATAAGGTTATCTAGGTTTTACCCTCATCTTGCAGGGGATTCAATGAGCTCCTTTCTTCGCCTAGG